>NZ_QUCY01000010.1:0-27604 GCF_003474385.1 Eggerthella sp. AM16-19 | reverse complement strand
CAAGCCGATGCGGCGGTTCTCGATGAAGTGGGCGCTCTTGCGGCGGGGTATCGCGATATCCGCGATCGCATGGTGTTCACCATCGACCCTGCCGATGCCCGGGATTTCGACGATGCGCTTTCCTTGGAGCCGGCGGAGGACTTCCGCAAGCATGGCGCCGTATGGCGTTTGGGCGTCCATATCGCCGATGTGTCGCATTATGTGGAATGGAACAGCTCGCTCGACCTTGATGCTCGCCGCCGTGCCACCAGCGTGTACCTGGTCGATCGCGTCATCCCTATGCTTCCCGAACAGCTTTCCAACGGGCTGTGCTCGCTCAATCCCGGCGAAACTCGCAGGTGCATGACGTGCGATGTGTATCTTGACGAGGACTGGAGGCCCGTCGGCTACGATCTGTACCCGGCGCTCATGCGCTCGTGTGCTCGTCTGACGTACGACCAGGTCCTCGATGCGTTGCAGGGCGCGCCGCTTGGCGCTTCCGGTACGCTTGACGGCTTGAAAGGCTGCGCGACAGGTGATGGCATCGATGATGCCATCATGCAGCGCGTTGAAAGCCTGAGCGATTTCGCCCAGGCGCGCATCGCGTACCGACAAGCTGCCGGCGGCCTTGATTTCGAGTTCCCCGAGGCCCGCGTGATCCTCGACGGATCGGGCAAGCCCTGCGGGGTGGACCTTCGTGTGAAGAACCAGGCCACCAGCCTGGTCGAGGAGGCTATGATCTTAGCCAACGAGGTGGTGGCGGCGCATTTGAGCGAGCGCGATTTCCCTGCCTTGTACCGCGTGCATGAAAAGCCCTCGCCGGACAGCCTTGCCGCGCTGCTCCCCGTACTCTCCGAGTTCAGCTGGTTCGATCGTATCAGCCCTGAGCGTTTCGTGGCCGGCGATGCGCATGCCGTGCAGCAGGTGCTCTCGGAAAGCCAAGGGCGCCTTGAGGCCGATCTTGTGCAGACGCTTGTGCTGCGCGCCATGAAGTGCGCCTGTTACAAGCCCGAGTGCGAAGGGCATTACGGTCTGGCAAGCGCGGCGTATGCGCATTTCACCAGCCCTATTCGCCGATACCCCGATCTTGTGGTGCATCGTATGCTGCGCGCGCAGCTCAGGCGTCGCCCGCAGCGTTTCGAGCAGGAGGTTGCCGCGCTGCCTTGGATCGCCGAGCACTCCTCGGATATGGAGCGCGTCGCTGAGAAGGCGGCACGCAAATCGCAGGAGCTCAAGCTTGCCGAGTACATGGCCCGTTTCATCGGTCAGGGCTTCACGGCGGTGGTGTCCGGAGTCGCTGCTTACGGCATGTACGTGAAGCTTGACAACACCGCGGAAGGGCTGGTGGCGGCCAGGCATTTGGGCGGCGAATACTTCGCCCTCGATTCGGCTGGCTGCATGCTGGTCGGCCAGGACAGCGGACGCGTGTTCCGGCTGGGCCAGCGGGTGGATGTGGTTCTTGAGGCTGCGGACGCCCGGGCCGGCCGCCTTGACTTCCGCCTTGCATGAACAAGTTCAAGTCACGGGTTGAAATGCTGCGCAAGTGAACTATGTTGATTGCGAAGCCCCACGTCACAGGCGTGGGGCTTTATTTTTCCGACCGAAGAAAACGTGAACGGGATTCCGTTTGCCTTGAAAACCCTACCGTTTGCACTACCATTTTCAGGTACGCGGTTCCCGCCTTATCGGGCGTGTTCGAAGTAATATTTCGTGAATAGGATCTATGTATATGAATACCCGCATCACCGAGCTTTTGGGCATTGAAGCGCCCATTATCCAGGGCGCCATGGCGCGCATCGCCGATGCCAGCTTGGCCGGCGCCGTTAGCGCGGCCGGCGGCCTGGGCATCATCGCCTGCGGAGGCGCCCCGCTTGAATGGGTGGAACAGCAGGTGGCGGCTGCTCGCAAGATCACCGACAACCCCATCGGAGCCAACGTCATGCTCATGGACCCCAACGCCGCCGAGCTTGCCCGGCTCCTCGTCGATCTGAAGATCGATGTGATCACCACCGGCGCCGGCAGCCCTGCCAACTATATGGATATGTGGAAAGAGGCCGGCATCAAGGTCATCCCCGTCGTCGCCACCACCGCGCTCGCCAAGCGTATGGAGCGCTTGGGCGCCGACGCCGTCGTTGCCGAGGGCACCGAAAGCGGCGGGCACGTGGGCGAGCTTACCACCATGGCCCTGGTCCCTGCGGTGTGCGACACCGTTTCCATCCCCGTCATCGCCGCAGGCGGCATCGCCGATGGGCGTGGTGTGGCGGCCGCGTTCGCGCTGGGCGCCGAGGGCGTGCAGATGGGCACGCGCTTTCTTACCGTTGAGGAATGCACCGTTTCCGATGCATATAAAGAGCGTGTTTTGGCCGCTAAGGACTCCGACACCATCGTCACGGGCCGCGGCAGCGGCCATCCTGTTCGCTGCTTGAAGAACAAGTTCTCTCGCAACGTGCGCAAGTTGGAGGCCGATCTGACCAAGAACGGCGACGAGCTCGAGGCCATGTACGTGGGCAGCCTTCGCCGCGCCGTGGAGGGCGATGTGGACAACGGCTCCATGATGGCGGGCCAGGTTGCCGCCCTTGTGCATGAGCGCAAGACCGCGCAGGAGGTCATCGATGAGCTGATGGCGCAAGCGCAGGCCGTCGGTGCGCGCAACCTCCAGCAGGCCGCCGATGCCAACGCGGCGCGCGGGTAGGGGGGTCGGTATGAACCCGGTATTCATGTTCTCGGGCCAAGGCGCCCAAAAGCCCGGCATGGGCGAGAGCCTGTTTTGCGTTTCCGAGGTCAAGGCGGTGCTCGATTGCGCTTCCGATGTGCTCGGCTATGACGTGGCCGAGCTTATGACCAGCGCTCCCGCTGAGAAGCTCAACGACACGCGGTATGCGCAGCCGGCCACCTGCGCGTTGTCCGTGGGTATCGCCTCTGCTCTGCAGGCGCGCGGTGCGCAGCCGCAGGCCGTGCTCGGATTCTCGTTGGGACAGGTTAGCGCCCTGGCGGTTTCGGGCATGCTCACCTACGAGGAAACGTTTTCGTTCGTGGCCGAGCGCGCCCGCCTTATGGCGCAGGCTGCTGCCGAGCGACCGGGCGTGATGAGCGCGCTGCTTAAAGCTGATGAGGAATCGGTCGCGCAGCTGTGCGAGGGGTGCGCGCAAGGCCAGGTGCTCGTGCCCGCGAACTTCAATTGCCCGGGCCAGATCGTCATTTCGGGAGAGCTGGCCGCCGTCGAGCGCGCCGAAGCCGCCTGGGAGGCGGCAGGCAAGCGGTATGCGCGCCTGGCCACCTCCGGCGCTTTCCACAGCCCGTTGATGCAGCCGGCCGCCGATGAGCTTGACGTGTATCTGGCCAAGGTGGATTTCAAGCAGCCTTCCATCCCGCTGATTTGCAACACCGATGCGCAGCCGCTTTCCGCCGAGGTGGCGCGACGCCACCTGGTCGACCATCTGACCCATCCGGTGCGCTTCGAGCAAAGCGTGCAGGCGCTGGCCGATCAGGGTGCTGACGTGTTCGCCGAGGTCGGCTTCGGCGGGGTGCTGTCGAACTTTGTCAAACGCATCGACCGCAAGGCCGCCCGTCCCTGCATCCAGGACGCGGCATCCTTCGATGCCTTCATCTCCGAATACGCCGAGGATAAGGAATAGCATATGAGCGAATCTCAAGAATCCACCCGCCGCGCGGCGCTCATCACCGGCAGCTCGCGCGGTATCGGCCTTGCGGTTGCCGAGCAGCTGGCAGCTGCCGGCTTCAACGTGGCCCTGAACTGCTCGAGCGAGGCGGGCCTTCCCACGTTGCGCGAGCAGGCTGGCCGCATCGCCGGCGAACATGGCGTGCAGGTCGTGGCCATCGCGGCAAGCGTGGCTGATGAAGCCGAGGCGAACGCCCTGGTCGAGCAGGCGCACGAGGCCTTCGGCCGCTTGGATGCCGTGGTCAACAACGCCGGCATCACGCGCGACGGCCTTATGGTGCGCATGAAAGACGATGACTTCGATCGCGTCATCGACGTGAACCTGAAGGGCACGTTCCATATCTGCCGCGCCGCCGGCAAGATTATGATGAAGCAGCGCTACGGGCGCATCGTGAACATGTCCAGCATCTCCGGCGTCGGCGGCAACGCCGGCCAGGCGAACTACGCGGCATCGAAGGCGGGCGTTATCGGTCTGACGAAGACCATCGCCCGCGAGCTTGCAGCCCGCGGCGTCACGGCCAACGCCGTCGCCCCCGGCTTCATCTCCACCGACATGACCGACGCGCTGTCCGAGAAGCAGCGCGAGGCCATCGGCGAGCAGATCCCCATGAAGCGCTTCGGCACGGTGGACGATGTCGCCCATTTGGTGGGCTTTTTGGCAAGCGAGGAATCCGGATACATTACCGGGCAGGTCATCTGCATCGATGGAGGTTTGGCACTATGAGTCAGGTAATCGAGATGTCCGCAACGCGCCGCCCCGACGGCACCCACCGCGTGGTCATCACCGGTATGGGCGCCGTTACGCCCGCCGGCGTCGGCGTGGACGCGCTGTGGGATGCGGTGATGGGCAAACGCTGCTGCATTGATACTATTTCGCACTTCGATCATGAAGCGTTCGATGTGCATGTGGCGGGCGAGGTGCGTGACTTCGACCCGACCGAGCATGGGCTGTCGAAAAAGGAGGCGCGCCGCTTCGAGCGCTTCGTCCAGTACGCCATCGTGGCCGCCGACGAGGCCATGGCCCAGTCCGGCATCGACATGGAACAGGAAGACCCCACGCGCGCGGCGGTGATCTTCGGCGCGGGCATCGGCGGCATCGACGAGCTGCAAAACGGCTTCTACACGCTGCACGATAAGGGCCCCAAACGCGTCAGCCCGCTGTTCGTGCCCACCATGATCGGCAACATCGCGGCAGGTCATCTGGCCATCCGCTATGGCATGCGCGGCGAGTGCATCGACGTGACCACCGCTTGCGCCACCGGCGCCCACAACATCGGCGCCGCCGTGCGCTCCATCCGCCATGGATACGCCGATATGGCGCTTGCGGGCGGCTCGGAGGAGTCGGTCAACCCCATCTGCATCGCCGGTTTCGCCAACCTGGGTGCGCTTGCAAAGGTGGACGACCCTACTCAGGCCTCGTTGCCCTTCGATGAGCGTCGCTGCGGTTTCGTGGCGGGCGAAGGCGCCGGCGCCGTGGTGCTCGAATCCCTTGAGCATGCCCTCGCGCGCGGTGCGAAGCCCCTGGCCGAGATCACGGGCTTCGGCTCCACGGGCGACGCCTACCACATGACTGCCCCCGAGCCTTCGGGCGAGGGCATCCAGCGCGCTATGCTCCAGGCGCTCTCCGAAGGCGGCTTCACGCCTGCGGACCTTGGGCACGTCAACGCCCATGGCACGGCAACGCCGGCCAACGATTCCACCGAGTCGCATGCGCTGCTCGCGCTGTGCGGCGAGGAGGAGGGCCGCAAGGTTCCGGTGGTGTCCGTGAAGGGCTCCACGGGACACACGCTCGGCGCTGCAGGCGCGGTCGAGGCCATCGTCACGGCGCTTTCCGTCGCCAACGAGTGTGTGCCGCCCACTACGGGCTTCGCGCAGCCCGACCCCGATTGCCCCGTGAACGTGCTCGCCGAGGCCAAGACGGGTTATCCGCAGAAGGTCGCGCTGTCCAACTCGCTCGGCTTCGGCGGCCACAACGCCGTGCTCGCCATCTCGCCCTTCTAGGGTCGGGCGTGCATAACCCCATACATCCAGCGGGCGCCTCGGCGCCCCATTCGAAGGATCTACCCATGGAAACCATCCAATATCCCTGCGGCCGCGACGTCATCGAGCGCGTCCTGCCGCATCGCGACCCGTTCGTGTGGGTCAGCCGCGTGCTCGAATGCGAGCCCGGGGCAAGCATCACCGCCGAGCTCGACGTTGACCCTGAGCTGCCCCTGTTCGCGGGTCATTTCCCTGGTCATCCGGTGCTGCCGGGCGTCATCATCATGGAAGCGCTTGCGCAAACCGCGTCGTTTTGCGCGCTCGTCGGCCGCGATGAGCCCGGGGTGCTTGGCTTTTTCGCCGGCATCGACAAGGCGAAGTTCCGCCACCAGGTACAGCCCGGCGACGTGCTCACGCTGAAGGCTGACATCGTGAAGAACTCCTCGCGCATGGTCGTGGCCGATGTGCAGGCGCTCGTCGGCGATCAGGTGGCGGCCACGGCGACGCAGAAATACGTCATGGCCAAGGGTGCGTAGGGTTTTTCGAAGGGTTTGACATGAAGCTATTCAAGCAGGACTACATCTCGTTCGACGGTTCGGGTTCGTTCGTGACCGCTTCCGGCGATGCACGCGAAAGCGTCGTCGACGATGCCGATGTGGCGTATCGTCTCTCGCGTATCGCGGAAGAGGAGCGTGAGCGCATGACCGCCGACGGGACCGCTCCCAACGCGGTCGATGCCGCGGACATGTCGGCCTATACCGGGGTCGGCTCGCAGCATGCCCAGGCGCCCCTTACTGCGCAGGCGGGCGGGTCTGCGGCGTTTGCTCCTGCGCCGGTTGCCCTTGTGGTTGCGCGCGGCAAAGCCGCGAAGCGCACCATCATGGCGGTGCAGGATGCCGGCATGGTGGCCTGCGTCGCGTGCACCGACGACAAACGCGCGGATGCGGCTTTGCGCGCGGCCGATGCGAAGGTCAGCCTTGGCGAGAAGCATCTCGACGCGCTGTACTCCAACGGCTATGCCGTGCTGAAGGCTGCTGAGGAAGCGGATGCCCAGGTCATTTTGCTGATCGAAGACGCCCAGGCGCTTTCAGGCGTTGATACGTTCCTGGCACGCGCGGCAGCTGCCGGTCGCCGCGTGTTCACGCAGCTGGGCGATTCGCCGCAGCTCGGCTGGGTGCTGTGCACCACCGATAAGACCGACGAGGTGTGCGGCCAGTGGCGCACCTGCAAGCATTGCAAGCTCACCTTCGACGGCGCCAGCTTGGCGGCTGGGCATTACGTGTGCCCTTCGTGCGGCGGGTACTTGCGCATGACCTCCGACGAGCGCATCGACGACCTGCTCGATGCCGGCACGTTCCAGGAGTGGGACCGTGCCATCGAGCAAACCGATCCGCTCGGCTTCCCGGGCTACCTTGACAAGCTTGAGGCCCAGCGCGGGAAAACCGGCCTTGAGGAGAGCGTTCGCACCGGTCAGGGTTCCATCGCGGGCTTGAAGTGCGCCATCGGCATCATGGAGTCCACGTTCTTCATGGGGTCCATGGGCAGTGTGGTGGGGGAGAAGGTCACGCGCCTGTTCGAGCGTGCCACCGCCGAGCATCTGCCGGTGATCATCTTCACCGCTTCGGGCGGCGCGCGCATGCAGGAGGGTTTGGTCTCGCTCATGCAGATGGCGAAGACCTCGTGCGCCATTGAGCGCCACTCTGCGGCGCATCTGCCGTACATCTCGGTCATCACCGATCCCACCACCGGCGGCGTCACCGCGTCGTTCGCCATGGACGGCGATATCATCTTGGCCGAACCCAAAGCGCTCATCGGCTTCGCCGGGCAGCGCGTTATCCGCGATACCATCCGCCAGGAGCTGCCCGAAGGGTTCCAAACCGCCGAGTTCGCGCTTGAGCATGGCTTGATCGACGCCATCGTCGAGCGTCAGGACCTTCGTGCAACGCTGGCCCATATCCTGGCCATGCATTTGTCGACCGCCTGTCAGGCGACCGGGTGCGCGCACAACGCCGGCGACCATGACGTACTCGTCAGCTACCGTGCGGTCTGCGACAACCTGGAAAACGGCACGGCAGCGTACAACACCGTCACCTAT
Organism: Eggerthella sp. AM16-19; assembly: GCF_003474385.1. Classification (NCBI taxonomy): domain Bacteria; kingdom Bacillati; phylum Actinomycetota; class Coriobacteriia; order Eggerthellales; family Eggerthellaceae; genus Eggerthella; species Eggerthella sp. AM16-19. The sequence continues at coordinate 19,871 of NZ_QUCY01000010.1, read as the reverse complement.
TCCGACCTGCGCCCCGAGCCTATGAGCGTCGAGGAGCGCGCCGTGTGGGAGAAGCTGCGCGAGGCCATTCCCTCGTCGTTGATCCCCGAAAGCCTGCGTGCGGGCGCATCCCGACGCGTTGAGCGCGCCATCGCCGCCGGCACGTTCGACGCCGAGGCAGGCACGTCCTTGGAAGTGGGAGCGACATCGGTCGTCGTAGCCACATCGCCCGATGAGCAGGAAAATCGTGCGTGGCAGAGCGTGCAGCTCGCTCGCAACGTGCACAGGCCCACGGCGATCTCCTATATCCGCAACTTCGTCGACGGGTTCGTCGAGCTGCATGGCGATCGCGGGTTCGCCGATGATGGCGCCATCGTCGGCGGCATCGGCTGGATCGGGGGGCGTGCCGTCACCGTCATCGGCCAGGAGAAGGGCGAGAACCTCAAGGAGCGCATTCGCCGCAACTTCGGATGCCCGCAGCCAGAGGGCTATCGCAAGGCGTTGCGCCTCATGCGTCAGGCCGAGAAGTTCCGCCGTCCTATCGTGTGCCTGGTGGACACCCAGGGCGCATATTGCGGTACCGAGGCCGAGGAGCGCGGGCAGGGCAACGCCATCGCCGACAACCTGGTGGCTATGGCGGGCTTGAAGGTTCCCGTGGTCACCGTGCTTTTGGGCGAAGGCGGTTCGGGCGGCGCATTGGCGCTCGCCGTCGCCAACCGGGTTGCCATGCAGGAGCACGCGGTTTATTCGGTGCTCTCGCCTGAGGGTTTCGCCTCCATCCTGTGGAAGGACAGGACGCGTGCCCCCGAGGCTGCCGCCGTCATGAAGATGAGCGCCCACGAGTCCTTGGAGCTCGGCATCATCGACGCCGTGGTCCCCGAGGGTCCCGCGCCCGCGCATGAGAACCCCCTGATCGCCGAGCGTAACGTGCGCGACTATGTGCAGGCGGCGCTCGATGAGCTGTGCGGCATGAGCGAACAGGAGCTGCTCTCCCAGCGCTACGATCGCTTCCGCAAATTCTAGCCGTTGCGACGCGAGTGCGCTGACGTGCATCAACGAAAGGGCCGGGCTTCGAGTTGCGAGCCCGCTGCCGAACCGAAAGCGAAGGTTCGGCAGCGGGCTCGGCTCGAGGCCCGGCCCTTCTTTGCGCTCAGGGAGCAGGATCACCCTTCCAGCAGGTCCATCAGCTCGTCGGCGCTCAAGCTGGCAAGCGAGATGCCGCTCGAACCGATCACCTGGTCGGCCAGCTTGCTCTTCTCCTCCTGCAGGTGCAGGATTCGCTCCTCGATGGTGCCCTTGGCGATGACCTTCTGCACGCTTACCACGCGTGTCTGGCCGATGCGGTGAGCGCGGTCGGTGGCCTGCTGCTGCGCCGCGGCGTTCCACCAGGGGTCGGCGTGGATGACCACGCTTGCGCCCGTAAGGTTCAAACCCGTGCCGCCGGCTTTGAGCGAAACCAGGAATACCGGCACGTCGTTGCTGTTGAACTCGTTCACCAGCTCCACACGGTCCTTCTTCGGCGTTTGCCCCGTGATGGTGTAGAAGGCGATGCCTGCCTCTTCGAGGCGTTGCGCGATCAGGTCCAAAAAGCTGGTGAACTGGCTGAAGATGAGCGCCTTCTCGCCGCCTTCCATGGCGCTTGCCACCAGCTCCATGATGGTATCGAGCTTTGCTCCGTGGCCGCGATAGTCCTCGAACAGCAGGCGCGGGTCGCAGCACAGCTGGCGCAGCTGCATGAGCTCGGCAAGTACCTCCACGCTGGAAACGTGCTCACCCGCATCCCGTTTCGCCTGACGCTGTTTGCGTTCGCGGCGCTGGCGGGTCAGCTCTTCGCGCAGACGCTGCTCATGGGCGCGGTAAAGCTTGAGCTGCTGGCCCTCCATAGGGGCGTATACCACGCTTTCCAGCTTGTCGGGCAGGTCGGTGAGCACGTCGGCCTTGCGGCGCCTGAGCAAAAAAGGCCCTACTACGGCGCTCAGACGGGCTGCCACGTCCTCCTCGCCGCCCACGATGGGAAGCTCGAAGCGCTCGCGGAAGCGCGCGTACGGTCCCAGAAGGCCGGGCATCAGGAAGTCGAAGATGCTCCACAGCTCCGACAGGCGGTTCTCCATGGGCGTGCCGGTCAGCGCGAACCTGTGGCGCGCCGACAGGCGCTTAACTGCGCGTGTGGTGAGCGTTGCGGGGTTCTTGATGTATTGGGCTTCGTCGAGGGCGCAGATGAACAGCTCACGTCCGGCGTAATCAGCCGAATCGATGCGCGCAAGGTCGTAGGAGGTGATGAGCACATCGACCGGTGCAGGCCGGTTACCGGTTGCGTCGACGGACTCCGGTGCCGCTGCTTCACCGCGGTTTTGCAAGGTTGCTTCCCCTGTACGAGCGTCAACGTTGCGCGATGCCGCTTCTGCGTTGTCGGACCATGCAGTCGCATCGCCTTGCCGCCCGGAAACCAGGTTCGCGTCATACGGCGCGAAGGCATGTCCTCGGATCACCTTGCGCTCGGCGGCGCTGCCCACCACGGCGGCCACATTCAGGCCGGGTGCGAAGCGCTCGAATTCGGCCATCCAGTTGTACACGAGCGAAGAGGGGCACACGATCAAGCTCGGCCCGACTTCGCGAGCCTGATCAGCGCGGGCCACTAGCAAGCTGATGAGCTGGACCGATTTGCCCAGGCCCATCTCGTCGGCAAGCACCCCGCCGAATCCCGCATCCAGGCGGGCGGACAGCCATCGCAGGCCTTCTTCCTGGTAGGGGCGCAGCGTTGCGTTCAGCCCTTTCGGCACCTGGTATACCCGCTCGTCGATCGCGCGGAAATTGCTCAGGTACTTTATGAAGCTGCGGTCGCGATCGAGGTCGGCTTCCTCGTCGAGGTAGAACGCGCGGAACGATGGCAGCTCCACCGTGCCCGTGGCAAGCTCCTTTTGCGTGATGCCCAGGTCGGATGCCAGGCGGTCAAGTTGAGCGAGCTCGAAATCGGAGAGGTCCACGAACGCGCCATCGCGCAGGCGATGGTAGCGCTTCTTCTTCCGGTAGCTTCCCAGCATGGCAGCAAGCTCGTCGGGGCCAAGATCGTCGGCGTCGACGGTAAGGTTGATGAGGTTGCCAGACAGCGAAACGCCCATACTCAGGCGCGGCTTGCCGTCTTTGATCAGGCGGTCGAACGCCGGCGTGGTATACACCTCGCCGGCTTCGCGCAGCTGGCCCAAGCCGGTGAAGATAAGGTTGGCAACCGCTTCCTCGTTGCTCATGGGGATGCGTGTTTGACCTGCTCCGAAATACCGTTCCACCAGCGTCTTGGCCTTGCCTTCGGCGCGCACGTCGCGCAACGGCGAGGGACCCGAGGCGCTCTTGCCGTCCTTGTGCTCGGCGGGCACGGTCCCGCACAGCGTGAAGCGGCGCGGCCCGTAAGCCGCCTGGGCGCCGATGATCACGTTCTTGCCGTTCTTGTCCAGGAAAAACGCAAGCGTGCATTCCACGGGCCGCCACACCGAAAGTTCGGCCGGGGCGCTGAGATGCAGGTTCTCCTCGATGACGGGCAGGGCCGCCGCGCAGAACAGGGGCATGTCGTCGTTTGCCACGAACAGGTTGCGCTCGTCGCTGTCGTAGACCATGCGCAGGAAGTCGGAGCAGCGCGCGAACGCCGGCGAACAACGATGCACCGTGTCTCCGCCGCACCATATATACAGGCGCCCGGCTTGCTCGGCCATGCGGATATGCTCTCCGCGCTCGATGGCCCAGCCGCCGGCCTCGGCCGGCGCCATTGAAAGCGAGATGTCCGGGTCGCTATGCTCGATATGCACGCGCTGCACGGTTGGCGTGGCGTAGTCCGCGCCCGTGATGCTGAACTCGCCGCCGTCAAGCAACCCGAACAGCTCCACGGCCTCGGCCTCGGAAAGCTGCAGGGTGCGGCCCACCGACGTGCTTTGACGGCGAAGCCATGACGGCGCATCGTCGGCGGCCTCGCGCATGGAACAAGCTCGTTCGATGAACTGGGCTATCCCGCGCGAGCGCTGCTCGAACAGGGCGGGGGCGTGCGTGAACGCCAGCTTCTTCCCGTATGCGTGGCGGGCGCCGGACCGCATGCGGTCGGCGAACTCCGAAAGCGATTTCAGCACGTAAGGCGTTCCCGAGGGCCCGCTGATGCGAAACGAGGCGGACCATAGACCGTAGCCGTACGACAGCTCGGCGTGCAGGACCACGCTTTCGGCGGGCGTGTCGTCGGCTTGCAGTTCCTCGGTGCGTTTCATGAACTCGGTGATGCACGAGGAGGATTGCGCCGTGCGCCGCGCTTGGTAGCCCATGAAGGTCTCGGGGCGCTGCGAGAACGCGAGCGCCAGGGCCACGCAGTGCTTGCACATGCCGGCATACTCGCGAAAGGCAGGGCATGTGCATGAATAATCCAGCACTTCGTCGGTATCCTCGTCGAGAATCACCGAAGTGCGGTAGCGATCGTCCCAGCCGCTGCTGGAGGCCACGAATGCGCTGACCACCGACTCCTCGGCATCGTAGCGCACCTGCTTCGTGAGGATGTTCCTATCCGATGACGCGATGGCGCGCCCTCGGGTGAATGAACGCTGGTTGCATTGGCTTGCTATGGCTTTCTCGGTGATCATCGCTTGCGGCTCCCCTTGCTTGAACGCATTGTTCGCAAACGCTTATTTTAGCGCAAACGCGCTAGGCGTTGCGGCAATCAGCGCGTTTAGCCTAAGCCTATCGGCCGGTGTTTCGCGCCTCATGGGGAAGGGCGGTAACAGGCGCCGGCGTGTGACGCGCGCGGAGTTCGCCGGGCTGCCGAACACCGAAGCCGATGCCGTGGTCGCAAAAGGATCCGGCGCGAGAGCAAGGGCTCTTCGGAGCAAGGGAAGCTGCATGTCTGGGGAACGGGGCCGTGCAGAGGGAGAACCTCCGACTCATGCCGTTTTGTGCGATAATCGAGCAAAAGTTCGCGAAGCGTCGCTTTCGGGACGCGCGACGGAAGGGGTCGTCGATGAAGCTTGGGAATATCGCGAAAGTGGCGGTAGCCGCCGCAGGCGTCGCCGCAGGTGCCGGCGCTGCCGTATATGGCTCGCGCGCAGCTACCATGGCCTCGATCAGGCAGATCGCGCCCGCCGATGGGCCGTATGGCCTTTATGCCATGGACGTGTCCTATCGCTACGACCTCGATCGCATCATCGAGCGCGGCCTTGGAAGCGATCAGAGCAATATGGACGCCATCCTCGCCGAGGCGCTTCCGCTCGTCCCCATCCATATGCAGGCGCCGCAGTTCGGATGCAGCGCGTTCACGCTTGCAAGCGGTGAAGGCGTGTTCATGGGTCGCAACTACGATTTCAAGTTCGATACCTCTGCCATGCTTGTGCATACTGCCCCCGCTGACGGTTACGAATCCATCGGTTTTTGCGCCCTCGACAACCTCGGTGTGGTCGATGCGCTGCAGACGAAATCGCGTTTCGCGTGCCTGGCGGCGCCGTTCGCCTGCTTAGACGGCGTGAACGAGAAGGGCGTTTCCTGCGCGGTGCTCACGCTCGACAGCAAGCCCACCTTCCGCATCACCGGCAAGCCCGTCATCTCGACGCCTATGGCCATACGTTTGGTGCTCGATCGGGCAGCCACCACCCAGCAAGCCGTTGATCTGCTGCTTTCCTACGATATGTTCGCCACAAGCGGGCGTGATTACCATTTCTACATCACCGATGCGCAAGGCGATGGGCGTGTGATCGAATATGATTGCGATAGCCCTGAGCGTATGCCCGTCGTCACGCCTACGCGTCAGGTCACCAACTTCTTCGTCATGCACCAAGACAAGGTTGCGCCGTTTCAGGAAAACGGTGCGTACGGCCACGGTCGCGAGCGCTACGACGCCATCTCCGCGGTGCTCGATGGGGCGCCTTCGGGACAGGATGCCCAGGTCACGGCGTGGAAGGCGCTCAGGACGGCCTCGCAGGAGCCGAACCCCGAGGACGTCACCAGCAACACGCAGTGGTCCATTGTGTTCGATAACGCGAACCTAACGGCGGATGTGGCGCTGCGTCGTCGCTGGGCCGATGTCCATCATGCCGACATCCACGGTAATATGGTGTGAGGTCCTGCTCCCAGGGCGGATAGGCTTGCGACCGAGGTGCGCAGTCAGCGTCGGTTTTTGACTTGATGGCGTAACGCGGCGCCAGCTCGCGCATCCTCATGGTGTAGCGCGCTTTGCTTAAAGGGGCGTGCCGCAGCTTGTACGGGTACCGCCGGCTTACCGCGTTGCGAAGCGTGGCGCCAGCTCTCGCGTCTTCTCGATGAGCTTGCGATAGATGCGTTCGCGTATCCACGGTTCGCTTGACAGGGCCACGGCTTCATCGAGCCCCACCCACTTCACACCGCTGTTCTCGTCGGCCTTGATGCGTACATGCTCGGCGGGGTCGGCAACTGCCAGGTACGTCACGTTCAGGTGCAGGTGCGAGCTGACGTATGCCCCGCGTTTGACGTGGCCGTCCACGGTCAGCACCTCGCACGACAACACGTTGCCCGGCCCGCACGGCACCAGGTGCGCGGCGTGAACGCCCGTTTCCTCTTCCAGCTCCCGCAAGGCGACTGCCGCAAGGTCGGCCTGTCCGTCCGCGTGCCCGCCGATCCAGCTCCACGAATCGTATATGTTGTGATATACCAGCAGCGTTTTCGTGAATGTGGGATCGACGGTCCAAATGGAGCATGCCATGTGGGCCACGGACGATCGGTCGAACACCGTGGGGTCCGTTTCCAAGCGCGACAGGATAAGGCCCCGGTCGGCGGCTTCCTGTTCGTTGGCAGGTTGGAACGCTTGCAGATCTTCGTATATGCCCACGGCTGCTCCTTGAGATTGAAAAGGCCCGGGCGTGCGGCCCAGGCCTGTGACTGCGTGTCGATTATAGCAAGCTGTGCGGGGTCGGCTTGCGCCGCAAGGCGTTGCGACCGCCGGCACTTGCATCTTAGTGATGATGGCTGCAGGCGTTTTCCAGCACCATGCGCGCGCAATCGCCGGCGATGAACTTGTTCACCACGTCGCCGACCATGGGCGTTTCCTGCTCAAGATAGATGCCCACGCCGTATTGCGTGAAACGCATGAACGGCGGCTGGCCCATGCCTGCGCAGATCATCGCATCGATGCCCAGATTGTGCGCAAACTCGATGACGCCGCCGCAACCCACCTCGTCGTGATCAACGTTTTTCACCGATTCGACGCTGGTGACCTGTCCGTCTTCGATGGTCACGAGCGTGAACCAGGGTGTGTGGCCGAAGTGTCCGCTGCGGATGCTCGTCAGGCCTTCGCCGGTTTCGCTGGGGATTGCAACTTTCATGGTATCGCCTTTCTACGACGTTCGCGTCGGGGCGCCTGCTCCGTTCGCTTCTCCTGCAGCTAACTCTAGCACAGCGATACTCGGGTCCGTGAAGTTTTTTGATACTCTCCAAGTAGCATATTGGTAGGAATAACCGGCTTGTTCGAGCGCTATAATGCCGGTATGGAGAAAACCCCGAACACATTGCCTGCTGTCGCCGTGAGCGCCTGCCTGCTGGGCGTGCCGTGCCGCTACGACGGGTCCTCGAAGCCTGTTGACGCCGTGATGCGGCTTGGCCGTTGCTATAAGCTTGTTCCCATATGCCCTGAAGTTGCAGGGGGCCTTCCTGTGCCGCATCCGCCGTGCGAGATCGTCGCGGGGTCCCGTCCGGTGCACGTGATGGATGCGAATGGCAGCGACGTCACGCAGGCCTTCCATCTTGGCGCAAGCCGCTGCCTGGAGCAGTTGCGAGATGCCGATTGCCGGGTTGCCGTGCTCAAATCGAAAAGCCCTTCGTGCGGAAGCGGGACGGTGTACGATGGAAGCTTCACGGGCGCGCTCGTGCCGGGGTGGGGCGTTGCCGCGCAGCTCTTCCACGACGCGGGTATCACGGTGCTTGATGAATCGCAGGTCCAAAGGTTGGGCGTGCCGCCAGGCCCTGCGCAACCCTAAAGCAGCTGATCTGCAAAGCCGTAAAGGTCCGGCCTTGTCTGCCTTGTGCATGCCGTGGGGCGCCGTCTACCGCGGCGGCCTGCCCGCCGGCGGGGTGTATACTTCCCTAAACGAACGAGGCGGCGCCTTGCGCGCTGCGTGAATATGAAAGGAATCAGTATGCTGGTTACCAACCTTACCCATGCGAACGGAAACGATTATCTCGACCAGCGTTTCGCAAAGGCCTATGCGTTCCTTGCGCAGGACGGCCTGGATGCTCTGCCGCTCGGCCGTAACGAGATCGATGGCGACGACGTGTTCGCCAACGTGCAGGAATACGACACCGTCGCTGCTTCCGAAAAGCAGTTGGAGGCGCATCGCGGTTATTACGACGTGCAGTTCGTCGTGTCCGGTCAGGAGCTTTTGCAGTACGCTCAGCTGGATGGCCTGCCCGAGTGCCAGCCTTTCGATGAAGGCAACGACTTCGGCCTGTACGAGACGCCCGAGCAGTGCACGGATGTGGTGCTGCGCGCCGGCGACCTGGCCGTCCTCGCTCCCGAAGATGCGCACAAGCCCGGCTGCACGCTCGGCTCCGAGCCCTGCCATGTGCGTAAGATCGTCGTGAAGGTCCGCGCGTAACGGCGGGTGCCGTCGTTCGTCGCCGCCGCGGCCTGCAGGCGCAGCGGCGATTTTCGCCGTTGCGTCTGCGCCCTTTGTGCGCTCAATCGCCGACCTTCTTTAATAAAGGAAGCAAATGAACAAGCAAGATCGCAAATATCTCAAACGCCTGCTCGAGACCCCTTCGCCGACGGGCTGCGAGCAGTGCATCGCCTCCGTGGTGCGCGAGCGCATGGAGGGCGTGGCCGACCAGGTCGTCACCGACGTCATGGGCTCGGTCCATGCTCGCCTGGAAGGCAGGGGGGCGGCGCCGTCCCTTATGCTGGCCGCCCATATGGATGAGATCGGCCTGATGGTGGTCAACGTCTCCGATGACGGGTTCTTGTCGGTCGCCGCCATCGGCGGCGTCGATTCCGCCATTTTGCCGGGGCTTCGCGTGGACGTGCACGCCTCCGGGGCCGAGCATCCTTTGCGCGGCATCGTCGGCCGCAAACCTATCCACCTCATTTCGGCGGGCGAACGCGACAAGGTCACGCCCCTGTCCGACCTGGTCATCGACATGGGCCTTCCCGCCAAGAAAGTCAAGCGCCTGGTGAAGGTGGGCGACGTCATCACGTTCGGCGTGGGCTTCGAGCGCTTTGGAAAGAACATGGGCGTTTCGCGCGCCTTCGACGACAAATGCGGCGTGTGGGTCATCACGCGCGTGCTCGAGGAGCTGGCGGCCGGCGGCGGTTGCGCGGGCGATGTCACCTGCGCATGCACGGTGCAGGAGGAGATCGGCACCCGCGGCGCCATCACCTCGGCGTTCGGCGTGAGCCCCGATGTTGCCGTGGCCTTCGACGTCACGCACGCCACCGACTATCCGGGCATCAGCCATGCCAAGTTCGGCGACATCAAATGCGGCGGCGGCCCGGTCATCGGCCGTGGGCCCAACGTCAACCCGCGGGTGTTCGACCGTCTTGTCAAGGCTGCCAAGGCGGCGGGCATCCCGTATCAGGTAGAGGCGCTGCCCGGCCATTCCGGCACCGACGCCTGGCCCATCCAGGTCAGCCGCGCCGGCATCCCCACGGGCTTGGTGTCCGTGCCGCTTCGCTATATGCATACGCCCACGGAGGTCATCTGCCTGGACGATCTTGACGCAACCGTGGCCCTGTTCGTGCAGTTTGCGCGCGATTTGGAATCCGGCGGCTCGTTCGTGCCCATGGCGGGTTGCGGTTCGGTGTCGCTCGATGCCTGCTCCGCCCGCGCGGCGCAGGGGGAGTAGCATCATGAAAAAGCAATCCCAAGACATCGCGCGCAACCGCAAGGCGCTGCACGATTACGAGGTTCTCGAAACCTACGAGGCGGGTATCGCCCTGACCGGCACCGAGGTGCGCTCGCTGCGCGACAACCATTGCCAGCTCACCGACTGCTTCGCGCTCATCCGCCACGGCGAGGTGTGGCTGCATGGCGTCCACATCCCCCCGTACGCCTTCGGCAACATCGCGAACCCCGACCCGGACCGCAAGCGAAAGCTGCTGCTGCACAAAAACCAGATCCGCAAACTGGAGCAGCAGACCAAGGAGAAGGGCATGGCGCTCGTGCCGTTGAAGATGTACTTCAACAAAAGCTCGCTGGTGAAGGTCGAGCTGGCGGTGTGCCGCGGCAAGAAGAACTACGACAAGCGCGCCGCTATGGCCGAGCGCGACTCGAAGCGCGAGATCGAACGCGCGTTGAAGGAAAGGAGCCGTTGATGAGCGATCAGGAAGCCCTGGAGGCCGAAGAGCGAATCTCGGAGCATGTCGCGGAGGATATCCCTCAAGCTGACGAGGCGCCTGCCGCCGACGAAGATCTTGAGGTTGTCGAGCTCGAGCTTTCCGACGATGATATCGTCCGATACCTTGAAGACGACCAGGGCAACCGTATCGGCTTCGTCATCATGGAAGACGGCGAGGAAGCCGAATATCTTTATCTCGAGGGCGACGAGGACGAGGATGCCGGCGGCGAAGTCGCTGACGATGGCAGCCTGGGCATCACGCGTGACGGCGTGCAGCAGGCAACCGACGACATGAACGCCATTTTCAAGGACGGCGTGAAAATGGCCGCGGAATTTAAGGGCGCGTTTGACGATATTAAAAGCGCATTGGACTTCAGCTCGATTTTGAAGTAAGATTATCAATCCGTTCGGCGACTTGCCGCCGTGCACTTTGACAAGGTGGACCGCAGCGTCCCGACTCGGCTGTAAAGCCGGCTTCTCGGGGGCGACTGGTTTCGACATGGTATGTTTGAACTGAGGAGCAGGTCGTGGTCTCCTCGCCACGTTAAACAGGGGTACCGTCAAGTTAATTGGCAAGAACAACTCTCAGAGCGCTCCGGCGCTCGCCATGGCTGCCTAAACAGCACCTGGCACGTCAACTCCGGGTTGTCCCCGGCTCGGACGCGACGTCATTTTAGGGGGACTGCATCGAAGCACGTGGACGGTATGGCTTCGATAAAGATCGAACCGACTAGGAACCCTAACGTTTGCCCGTTGACCGACGGGTTCCGAATTCCGATAATGGGATAAGCTTGTAGAGCCTGAGGGATAATATAGTATGGACCGGAGTTCGATTCTCCGCGCCTCCACCAACTGTTCAGTAGGCGAACATATGCAGGTGTTCGTCGTTAGGCGGGCGTTCGTATTGCTCGTCGAATAGAAGAAGCCGCTCCATACGGGGCGGCTTCTTTGCGTTCTAGGCCTGCGGCATGATCTCCTGCTCGCCGTCCTCGTCGAGGTACGGCATGAGGAACACGCCGCTCTGCTCGGTGGTCAGCAGCAGGTACTCGCGGTTGCGCTCGTCGCACACGATTTCCTGGCCGATGCCTTCGGGCAGGTCGTATATGGGGCCGTCGGTGCGGGCCGGCGATGCCTGCATCTCCTGCGCGCCGCTCGCCTGGTTTTCGCACAGGACTGCTGCCGAGACGAGGACGGCAAGGGCGGCGATTACGTAGACCAGGATGCGCGCACAGTCCGCGATCTTCTCCGCGAAGCCGTAGCCCTCGACCTTGCCCTAGTCATCCAGACTAGGCTTCATCGTCCATTCATTTCCGAATCGCATTCGGCCATCCCGTGCCGGTTGGAGAATCGGCAGCCCGATGGCCGTAATTATCGTATCGAAAATATCCACAAGGTATCGCTCCTTGGGTATTACGTTGCTACAATAAAGCTATCTGTACCCTATTCAGCGAGAGCATCATGAGCAACGATCAAAACGATAAAGTTTCGCGCGGGCGTCACGTCGCTCCAAGCGATATCCCTTCCATCAACTTCGCCGACGACAACCAGCCGGGTGGCTTCATCCCGCAGCAGGTGCATGGCCAGCAAAACAGGCAGGCCTACCCGCAGTTTGCGCAAACCGGCCATCAAGGGTACGCGCCGTCCGGCATGCAAATCCCCTCTACGGGCGTTTCCCGCCCTAAGAAGCGCGTCGGGAAGGTACTGGGGATCGTCGCGGCTTGTTTGGTGGCTGTCCTTGCGATCGCATATTGCGGCGTGGCGCTGTATTTCGGCAGTCACTTCATGCCCAACACCAAGATCGGCAATCTTGATGCATCGCTTATGTCGACGGCGGATGCCGAAAAGGCGCTTGCCAACGAGGTGAACTCTTACAAGCTCACCATTACCGGTAACGGCTTCAACCTTACGGTCTCGGCCAAAGACGCCGGCGTCGATTTCAACGCCTCCGAAGTGGTTAAGGAAGCGTACTCTGCGTACAACGAATGGCTGTGGCCCGTCGAGCTTACGCGCAGCCATGATGCAACCGGCGCTATGATCAGCTCGTACAACGATTCCGGCCTTGAGCAAACCGTGTCCGCAGCCGTTGCCGCTTTCAACGAATCCGCTACGCAGCCTCTCAATGCTACGGTTGCCTATGATTCCAAATCCGGTTCCTTCACCGTTTGCAAGGAAGTTGCCGGCACCGCCCTTGATGCGTCTAAGGTCATGGCTGTCGCCGATGCTGCGCTCGCCGAGCTCGATCCCAAAGTCGTGCTTTCATCCGAGCAGCTGTTGCAGCCTACGGTGTTTTCCACCGACCCCCGTCTGAAAACCGCCGTCGAGCAGGCCAATACCATGATCGGGGCCGATATCGTGCTGACCATGGGCAAGTCAACTGCTGCGGAAGTCAATGCCGATCTTATCTCGCAATGGGTCACCGTTGACGAAAACGTGCAGGCCGTGCTTGATGAGGAAGCCATGCGAGCGTGGGTCGACAAGCTTGCCGGCGATTGCGATACCGTCGGCACCACGCGCACCTATACGCGCGCCGATGGCAAGACCATCACGGTTTCCGGCGGCGTGTACGGCTGGTCTATCGACTACGATGCGCTTATGGATTTGGTGATCAACGGCGTCAAGGAAGGCCTTGTTGAAACCGTCGAGATCCCTAACGCCACTAGCGGCGATGCATATAACGGCGTTGGTGGTCGTGATTGGGGCAACCGTTATATCGATATCGACCTGGCGGAGCAGCACGTTTACTTCTACGATGACTCCGGTGCGCTGGCCTGGGAGTCCGACTGCATCTCCGGCATCCCCGATGGCACGCATGACACCAGCGTCGGCGTGTTCTGGATGAATGCGATGCAAAGCCCCGGCAAGCTCACCGGTTATGAGAACGGCCAGAAGATCTACGAATCAACCGTTCAGTACTGGATGCCCTTCGATGGCAACGCAATCGGCTTGCACGATGCCGATTGGCAACCCGATTTCGGTGGAACCATGTACAAAGACGGTTACGGCAGCCATGGTTGCGTCAACCTGCCCCCGGCTAAGGCTAAGGAACTGTACTCGCTTATCCACTCCGGCGATTGCGTGGTCAGCCACTGGTGATAGCTGTTCGGCGGTGAATGTTCAGACGCCCTGCAAGCATTGCTTGCAGGGCGTCTTCTGTTCGGCTTTGGCCTGCTCTTAGGTTCTTTCGTGCGAGCCGAGGACGCCTATTCGATTTTCAGCAACAGCAGGCCGGTCATGCCGCGTTTAGTAATGTGCACGAGCTTTTGCCTATACCACGGTAAGGTCAACGCATTTCACGGGCACCACGCGTTGCAATTCGCTTAGCGGCGTTTGAATCTGGCATCCAATGCGGCCGCCCGAGAACATGATCCGGTCGTACAACTCAGCGGTCTCGTCGATGAAGGTGGGGAAGAGTTTCTTCATTCCTACAGGGCTGCAGCCGCCGTGGATATATCCGGTGAGCCCCAAAAGATCGCGAGATTTCACCATCGCGATGGACTTCTCTCCGGCAGCACGAGCTGCCTTTTTCAAATCCAGCTCGCAGGCAACGGGGATCATGAACACGAAATGTTGACCTGATTTTCCCTGAGTGACCAACGTTTTAAATACGCAATCCGGATCTTGCTCCAATAGCGCCGCCACTTCGACCCCGGATAACGCTTCGGGGCTTTCGAAGAAGCGCGTGTCGAAATCGGCGTGCGCCGCCTCCATTTCGCGTATGGCATTGGTTTTGCGGTCCTTTTCCTTCGACATGATCAGCTGCTCCCTTTTCTGGAACTATTTTGCTTGTCTGCAGGTTAGCAGATACTATGGCACCCGCCGCGCATTTCAGAAAGCGCCCGCAAGCATGCGCTATACTGAGCGCTATGGATATCATGCAAACATTCGACAACGCCCCCATCGGCGTGTTCGATTCAGGGTTCGGCGGGCTTACCGTCGCGCGCGAGATCGCGAAGGCGCTGCCGGAGGAGTCTATTATCTACGTAGGCGATTCCGCGCGTTGCCCCTATGGTCCGCGCAGTCTTTCCGAGGTGGATGGGTTCGTCCAGCAGATCGGCTCATGGCTGGTGCAGCGTGGGGTCAAGCTCATCGTCATCGCGTGCAACACCGCTACTGCGGCGGGTTTGTCGCATGCCCAGCAAACGTTCCCCGTTCCCGTCATCGGGGTTGTGGAACCTGGTGCACGCGCTGCTGCGCACGCAACGCGCAATAAGCGAGTCGGGGTCATCGCCACGAAGGCCACGGTGGAGTCGGATGCCTATACGAAGGCGATCCGCCACCTAGATGCGGGCATCACCGTGTTTTCCACGGCTACGCCGCGATTCGTCGAGATAGCCGAGCAGGGCATCCGCATGGCGGAGGGCCCTATCGAGAATTACACCTCGCTTGCATCAAAGGTCTATATCCGACCGCCGTTCCAGGCTATCGCAAAAGAGTATCTGGAGCCGTTGCGGCGCTGCCAAATCGATACGCTCGTCCTTGGTTGCACGCATTTTCCGCTGCTCAAGGCGTTGATCGGCGGCGTAGTGGGTCATGAGGTCACGCTCATCTCGTCGGCGAAGGAAGCAGCCCGAGATGTCACCGAGATTCTGGATCGTCACCACCAACGTGCTCGGGCGGGTCACAAAGCCGAGTACGAGTTCAATACCACTGGCGATGATGTCGCGGAGTTCCAAAGCTTCGGCAGCCGTGCATTCTGCATGCCCATCACTAGCGTGTCGCATATCGAATTCTAAGAACAATGTTTCGCCCCGAAAGGAACCTTATGAAAACCGTTCTCATCGCCAGCAATAACGCTCACAAGGCTGTTGAGATTGCCGAAGCGCTTGATTTCCCCGGTTGGGAGTTCAAAACTCTCAAGCAGGCTGGTGTTCACTCCGACCCCGTCGAGGATGCCGAGACGTTCCTGGGCAATGCCCGCATCAAAGCTCATGCGGCTCAGCAGGCTAGCGGCGGTATGGCGGTGCTAGCAGATGATTCCGGCCTGGAAGTCGATGCACTCGATGGTGCTCCTGGCGTGTATTCCGCACGATATGCCGGTGAACCGTGCGATGACGCTGCCAACAACGCGAAGCTGCTCGATGCTCTGTCAGATGTGGGGGATGCGCAACGCAGCGCTCGATTCGTATGTCACCTGGTCTACCTTGATGAGCAGGGTAGGGAGCACGATGCCCGTGGAACGGTCGAGGGCCGTATAGCCCATGAGCCGCAGGGGGATAACGGATTCGGATACGACCCGCTGTTCCTGCCCGAGGTATTTGAATTCAAACGCTCGCTCGGCCAGGCGCTTCCCGAAGAGAAGAACTCGATTTCCCATCGAGGCAATGCCCTTCGTGAACTTCGCGCGAAATTGTCCGAAAACGTTTAGAAAGTCTGATATACTATCTAGGCTGTTTGGATGTCGGGACGTGGCGCAGCCTGGTAGCGCGCCTGCTTTGGGAGCAGGATGTCGCAGGTTCGAATCCTGTCGTCCCGACCAGTCGCGGGTGTGGTTCAATGGTAGAACTGAAGCCTTCCAAGCTTCTAACGCGGGTTCGATTCCCGTCACCCGCTCCACTAAAGTCCCAGGCCAGAGCCTTATCGGCTCTGGCCTTTTTTGTTTGTTCGCCAAAATGTGCGCCAAGTTGCGGACCACATGCGGACCAAATCGAGGGCCAAATCGGAAAGAGACTTCAGACCTTGCTGTTTCGGGAGTTGCATGCCGGGTCCTGCCTGCTCGACCGCGCAACAGCCTTTAAGTGAGCGAGCGATCCTCCAAACGCGATCACGTATATATCAGCGATCTTGCTGTGTGCGCGTGATCGCAGCTATTCATCGATGATGCTATCGTAGGAATAAAGGGCTGAACCGGCCTTAAGGTACGCACATAGTTCGAAAACCCGAATCGATAGTTGCGAAAAGACAAGCGATCTAGCCGAACTTAGCTGATCGCTGCGCTATATCGTTGATAATATCGCAGTAACGGCGGGGGTCTTGCAAGAGCAAGCTGTGCGAAGGAAATTCGACGCGAAACAGCGCTTCCTCTGGGAAATCACGCAATGGAGCGTCTGCGTTGTAGGGCATGGGGAAGTTGATCATCGTCGAAGCAGCACGTGAGCGAGCCAAGATGCACTCAGCTTTCGACAACAAAAAAGCCGGAGACAGCAAATCGCGCTCCGGCCAGAAAATCCTGGCGCGCCCAGCAGGACTCGAACCTGCAACCGTCGGATTAGAAGTCCGATGCTCTATCCGTTGAGCCATGGGCGCACAAAACGCCGTTATTATACCGCAAACCCGCAAAGACACGTAGGATTGCGAGACGTCACGACTAAAACAAATTGCTTACCATCAAAATGTCTGAATGAAAATGCGACCAGCCGTCGAATCAAGGTAATAGGCGGCTCTCATCATGTCGTCGTCGAATTCTTGCAGAGCGCGTCGTGCGATTTGCGACGGGAAATAGATCGCGGGAGAACATCGGTCGTTCAGTTGTCTCTCAACTACCTATAGCGTTTTCGGCTACGTCTCATCCAAAAATGCTACCAGCCATAGTGGTATAGAGTCTCTCTATCAATGGTCTGAAAGACCATAAGCGTCCGTGCATCGAAATCGCATGATGCATTATTTCTCATATTTATGCATAACTAGGGTTTCGAGTGAAATCATCTATGGGTCCGCTCGGCTTCAGGCATGGTGTTGGAAAATTATGCAACTGCACAAGTAAACTATTGTGAACCAAAGTGAAAGTGAAGGAAATGTGTAGAAACGCGATTGAAACAAAGCCGGAAATTTATCGTCTTCGCAGGTCATCCCGAAAATCTCGTTTTCAGAAATTTTGGTAGTTGCTTTTCATTGTGAAGCGTGAGAAGTTTGTTTTGCAGTCGGAACGCGCGGTGCGCAACGGGCGTTCCGCTTCTAAGAAGTCCGAAAATGCATAAAAGGCATAAGGAGGGTTTTCATGGCAGGCGTAAACGTCAAGAGCGAAATCAAGCCCTTGAAGAAGGTTCTGTTGCATCGCCCTGGTAAAGAGCTGCTGAACCTCACGCCGAACACGCTCGAAGAGCTGCTGTTCGACGACATCCCGTTTCTGAAGGTTGCCCAGGCCGAGCATGATGCTTTTGCTCAGGCTCTTCGCGACAACGGCGTGGAGGTCGTGTATTTGGAGAACCTCATGGCCGAGGTGCTCGATGCCAATCCGGCTCTGCGTGAGCAGTTCCTGAAGCAGTTCATCGAAGAGGCCGGTATCCGCACTGAGCGTTATCAGAAGATTCTCTTCGATTACCTGAACGATAACTACAAGACCAACATCGACTTGGTTCTGAAGTGCATGGAGGGCGTTAATCTCACCGAGCTGCACACGGACAAGTCCAACTCCTTGGTTGACCTGGTCTCCGAATCTTCCAAGATGGTCATCGCCCCGATGCCGAACCTGTATTTCACCCGCGATCCGTTCGCGATGATTGGCAACGGCGTTTCCATCAACCGTATGTATGCTGTCACGCGTAACCGCGAGACCATCTTCGCTGAGTACATCTTCACGCATCATCCCGATTTCAAGGATGTGCCGCAGTACTACAGCCGTTACAGCGCATTCCACATCGAGGGCGGCGATATCCTCAACATCAATGAGCATACGCTGGCCATCGGCATCTCCCAGCGCACCGAGCCGGATGCCATCGACGAGATCGCCCACAACATCTTCAAGGACGAGACCTCGCCGGTCGACACCATCCTGGCGTTCAACATCCCGAACAATCGTGCCATGATGCACCTCGACACCGTGTTCACCCAAATCGATGTTGACAAGTTCACCATCCATCCCGGCATCATGGGCCCGCTGACCGTCTTCGAGATCACCCCCGAGGGTGAAGGCATCAAGGTCAAGGAGACCTCCGGCACGCTCGAGGAAGTGCTCGAGAAGTACGTGGGCATGCCCGTCACGCTTATTCCTTGCGCTGGTGGCGATCGTATCGCCGCAGAGCGTGAGCAGTGGAACGACGGCTCCAACACGCTGTGCATCGCTCCTGGTCGCGTGGTTGTTTACGAGCGCAACGATGTCACGAATGCGCTGCTGCGCAAGAACAACATCGATGCTATCGAGATTCCCTCGGCAGAGCTCTCCCGTGGCCGTGGCGGCCCCCGCTGCATGAGCATGCCGATCTGGCGTGAGGACTAGATTTCTCGCTGCGCAGAGCGCATAATCTGAGTATCCATCTTGGATACGAATCCTGAGAAATCAGGAACCCTTGTTAGGTTTTTCCCGGAACGCATGAAAATGCGTTCCGGTAGAAACAGCAGGCTGAAACTTGGCGCGGCCTGCACACATAAGTTCTTGTTAACTTGCTATCGAAAGGAATTACCATGCCTGTAAGCCTGAGCGGTCGTCATTTCCTGCGTCTCCTGGACTTCTCCACCGAGGAGATCGAGTACCTGCTGAAGCTTTCCAAGAACTTCAAGGACATGAAGCGTGCCGGCGTGCCGCATCGCTACCTTGAGGGCAAGAACATCGTGCTGCTGTTCCAGAAGACCTCCACGCGTACCCGTTGCGCATTCGAGGTTGGCGCTATGGACCTGGGCATGGGCGTGACCTACCTGGATCCCAACAGCTCTCAGATGGGCAAGAAGGAGTCCATCGAGGACACCGCTCGCGTGCTCGGCCGCTTCTATGACGGCATCGAGTTCCGCGGCTTCGCTCAGACCGACGTCGAGGACCTGGCTGCCAACGCTGGTGTGCCGGTTTGGAATGGCCTGACCACCGAGTGGCATCCCACCCAGATGCTGGCTGACGTTCTCACCATGCAGGAGAACTTCAACTACGATCTGAAGGGCCGCACCGTCGTCTTCATGGCTGACGCCGCCAACAACGTTGCCCGTTCCATGATGGTCGTTTGCGCCAAGCTCGGCATGAACTTCGTTGCTTGCGCCCCCGAGACCAACTGGCCCGAGGCCGAGCTGGTCGAGGAGTGCCGCGCCATCGCCGCCGAGCATGGTGCCACCGTCAAGCTGACCGCTGACGTGAAGGAAGGCTGCACCGACGCCGACGTCATCTACGCTGACGTGTGGGTGTCCATGGGCGAGCCCGACGAGGTCTGGGGCGAGCGCATCAAGAACCTCGAGCCCTACCGCGTGACCAAGGAGGTCATGGGCTACGCTAAGAAGGACGCTATCTTCCTGCACTGCCTGCCCAGCTTCCACGACACCAACACCACCATCGGTGCCCAGAAGGCCGAGCAGTTCGGCATCACCGAGATGGAGGTTGCTGACGACGTCTTCGAGTCCAAGCAGTCCAAGGTCTTCGACGAGGCCGAGAACCGCATGCACACCATCAAGGCTGTCATGTACGCAACCCTGAGCTAAGTCTCTAGGTTCCAAACTCACCGTTGCGCCGCCCCCGTGGCGGCGCAACGAATTGCATCGAAATCCCTTGCCAACCTATGACGATTTTTCGTCCCATTTCAATGGGTTGGCTTTTTTATTCCTAAAAAGGAGGCAATCATGCCCTACGCAAAAGGTGACGGTCCTTCCGTAGTCATCGCCCTCGGCGGCAACGCTCTCGGCAACAGCCCGCAGGAGCAGCTCGAGCTGGTGAAGAACACCGC